>NZ_JAAFKD010000012.1:187887-198184 GCF_013299165.1 Microcoleus sp. bin38.metabat.b11b12b14.051 | reverse complement strand
GTTTCTGACGCGCGGCAAGCTCTTTCTTTGCCGGATATGGTAGATTTAGTTGCTAGTTTGCGGCCTGTGGCGGCGGCCGTCGGGCGGTGCGTTGCTGATATTAATTTGCATTCACAGGTATTAAGCGTCAGGTGATATTTGTAGGGAATTAGGCATTGTCCTTCATCCTGTCAAGTTAATACGCAACCTAGTACCAGTGTTATCCGTAAATCCAATAGTCCGACAGGGGTTGAAAACCCCTGTCTCACAGCGAAAGTCCTCTAAAAGAGGACTGAAATGTATAATATTTAACGTCAGACTCTACAGTCGGTTTTAACCGACTTTAGCTTTGAGGCAGGGGTTTAAACCCCTGCCGGACTCTCGGAAAGCGCGTGGCTGACACGGCGAAAGGCATTGCCTAAGTCTCTACCCACGGCTAAACTTTCAAGAAATATTATGAGAGCAAACCGAAATTAGATTAATATAAAAGCACGATCAATCCTGTCATCTACAAGATATCGCTTAATTATGGCACTCAAACTTCATGTTCCGTCGATCGTCTGTTCCGGCTGCGGAACCACTATTACCGAAGCCATCAAAACCGTTGAAGCGGAAGCTAAGGTGGATGTGGATTTAGCCGCCAAGACTGTGACTGTGGAAGCGAAAGCCTCGGAAGAGTCTATTAAACAAGCTGTGGTTGCTTCCGGTCACACAGTCCTCGAAGCCTAATATTAGGATGAGCCCTGGTTTGCAGTCAAAGCCCCTTTACAGATAATCGCTTGGATGAATCTTTGGTTGGGGAGGGCGAGTTTACAAATATTCTCGATGTGCATCATAGATATCGGTGAACTCGCCCCTACAGCATTCACCCCTACCAACAGTCAACTGTCAACAGTCAACAGTCAACAGTCAACAGTCAACAGTCAACAGTCAACAGTCAACAGTCAACAGTCAACAGTCAACAGTCAACAGTCAACTGACTAATTAAGATTCTTCGTCCAAGTGTTCGGCGACTGCTCGATAAAGTTCTAAAACGTGCCGATCGAGTAAACTATAAAAAACTTGTCTCCCAACTTTGCGGTAACTTACCAAACGTATCGCCCGCAACGCCCGCAACTGGTGCGATACCGCCGATTCGCTCATGCTCAAAGCAGCGGCTAAGTCGCACACGCACAATTCTTGATGTGCCAAAATAGAGAGCAACCGCAAGCGATTCGCATCTCCCAAAAGACTGAAAAACTCTGCCATTCGCTGGGCTTTGGCGGTGTTGAGAACTTGTGTTTGGATGTCCCTGGCCTGCTCTGAATCGACTACGTGCGATCGCCCGCACGTTGGTGTATCGTTTTCTTGGTCAAGCTGACTTATCGCTCCGTTAACAGCAGACTTCGGTGACATCTTTTCCCGGCTGATTTTAATTCTCATTTTCATATTAGCGCGATCGGCTCACCTTTTGTAACAAAATTTTTACATTCCCTTGACTTACATCTGAATATGTGTTCATATATATGTATAGCCAAACAAACCCGCCAGGAGAAAGTAAAATGACCACCGTCACCCAAATGAAATGCGCCTGCCCTTCTTGTTTGTGCGTTGTCAGCCTGACTGAAGCCATCGAAAAAAGCGGAAAATCTTACTGTTCCACTGCTTGCGCTGACGGCCACCCTAGCGGCAGCGGCTGCGGCCACACAGGCTGCGAGTGCAGTAAATAAATATTCCGCTTCAGAAAAGGTTAAAGAACCCCTGTAAAAATCTATCTAAAGGGAGATGCTAACAGCGCGTCTCCCAATTTTTGTGCTTTTAGGTTAAATAAAGGTTAAAATACGGGTAAATAAAGGTTAAAATTGTCTTAATAGACGAAGTACACAGGGAAAAAGCACAATTGTTAGCAGCGGAATACAATAAAAGTAAGTTAGCGCGCAATACTAAGTGCAAAGATTGCTATTAATAGCAGAGACAGAACCAAAAGTTGAATTAGGAGGGGGCAGTCAGGAACTCAGGTCTAAAGACACGGCTTGCAAGAGTAATCGAGTAAGCTATTCTGACCAGCCTAAGACTTTCGAGGTCTACGTTATTTGGGTCATGATACCGGAGAATGCGACGCTAGTTTTCCGCTCTATCGCTAGTAGTTAAACAGTCTTAAAGTCACTGAGACAGTGCTGCTAGCCTCACAAGCCCTTATAACATTGGCGAAGCGAACATTACCCCGTAAGGGAGCCCAACAAAGGCAACCATTATGCGTACAGGATTGTGCAGTTTGAAATGGTAATTGTCCCATTGAGAGTACATTACAAAAGTACACAAGAGCCAAGCAATCCCAAGGCGGTAATGGAAAGATTCACGGTGGTTAAAACCACCCGTGTCGTTTCCCTCTCCGAGGCTCAAGCCACGCTTGTTTACCACTTACCGAGTTTTTTTTTATGAAAGAGCGGGAAGATTTTTTACATCCTCGCAGTCGCTACTACGGTGATTTCACGCCTGAAAACTTGGCGTTTAATGCTAATTTGCAGGAATTTGCTCAGAAAATAACTTATATTTGCTCTCTGGAAACAGGGGGAAAAATTAGCGCTGAGAAAGCTTATAAAGATATTAAGGCACTTTGGAAAGACTTAAAATCGTCTAAGAAGCAATTGGGAATTGGACAAAAACCTCCCAGTACGGATGACGGAAATTCGCCTTATTGAGAAAGTGCAATATAGGTTTGTAGTGAGGAATTTATTCCTCTGATTGATGCGGACTAAAGTCCTCACTACGAACCAAATGGCTGCACTACCGAAAGGGTTTACAATTGCCTCTGATTGATGCGGACTAAAGTCCTCACTACGAACCTAATGGTGCGCGCTACGGAAAGGGTTTACAATTGCCGCCGAGGCCGGAGGTAATGGCACAAGTATTAGTTGTCAGCATCCCTTCATAGGTGTCAGCACCGGTGCCGGAACCGCCTAACTCGTCGCTGTACAGTTCTTTGTCGGAAATTTTGACATTTGCTTCCCTCGCTACAGTCTGCATCAACTTCGGATTAGTTGTGGTTTCGACAAAAATTGTCGGAACTCCTGCTGTCTTAATTTCTGATGATAATTCGGCTATTCTGGCGGCTGTGGGCTGTTCTTCTGTTGTCACTCCCTGCAAAGCTCCAGCAATCTCTAAGCCGTAAGCATCAGCATAGTAACTCAGGGCATCGTGAGTTGTGACTAATTTGCGTTTTTGAGCCGGAATTGTCGCAATTTGTGCTTTAATCCAAGTATCTATTTTTGCTAAATCATCTGTTAATTTGGCGGCATTTGTGGTATATAGTTGAGCATTAGTTGGGGAAACTTTGCTCAATTCATCGCGAATTGTTTCTACCATGCGGATGCCATTTTTAGGATTGTGCCAAACGTGAGGATCGGGGACTTTTTCGTCGCTGGCGTGGGTTTTATTTTGGGCTTTTTGTTCGCCTTCGTGTTCGTGTTCGCCCATCAGCGGTTTGGGAACGGCGAGTTCGTGTACGGCGATTTTGGGTGCGGAATTACTGCTGGATTTGATTAATTTAATGATGCTGGGTTCGTGGTTGTAGCCACCGTATAAAATCAGATTTGCTGTTTCAATGGCTTTGCGGTCTTCTGGCTTGGTTTGGTAGGCGTGGGGGTCTTCTCCGGGCTGGATCAGACAGGTGGTGTCGATCGACTTTTGGGCAATTTCCTTAGTAATATCGCAGATAACGCCCGTCGTAGCCACGACTTTTGGCAAGTTTCCGGGGGGATTAGCTTGAGTTTGAGTGGCGGCGGGACTCTGGGGCGTGGGATTGCTGGCTTGGGGGCCCCAATTGCAGCCAACCAGCCCGAAACCCATCGCCAAAACCGCCACACCGCACCATTTGCGGCTTTTTCCGGTCAATTTTTTTAACATTTTACCTTTGGAACGATAATCGTTATTACTTTTAGAGTTATCCTATTGTAGTAGCTACGAACAAGAATCGTTCTCAAAATCTGGAATTATGCTAGAAGTGCAAGACTTGGCTGTGAATTATCGAGGAATTTCGGCCCTCAACGGCGTGAATTTTAAGTTAGATCCGGGACAGTTAACGGGCGTGTTCGGCCCCAACGGCGCGGGGAAAAGCACGATGGTGAAGGCGATGTTGGGCTTGATTCCGGCGTCTCGGGGTTTGGTAAAATATCAGGGGCGGTTGTTGAAGGAACAGTTGGGACGGGTGGCTTATGTGCCGCAGCGATCGCAAATTGACTGGGATTATCCGATTACGGTGTGGAATGCGGTGATGATGGCGCGGACTGTCCAGACTGGTTGGTTTCGGACTCCCTCGAAACAGTCGCGGGAATTGGTGAAAGCTGCTTTGCTGCGGGTGGGAATGTGGGATTTGCGCGATCGACAAATTGGCGAACTCTCCGGGGGACAGCAGCAGCGGATATTTTTAGCAAGATCGATCGCCCAACAAGCCGACTTATTCTTCTTCGACGAGCCCTTTAGTGCGATCGACAAAGCAACAGAAGAGATTATATTCGATATTTTTGCCGAACTCAAAGCCGAAAATAAAACCCTGCTAGTAATCAGCCACGATTTAGGCGACACTTTAAAAAAATACGATAATTTATTATTGCTCAACAAGCAGTTAATCGCCACTGGTTCCTGCCGGGAAGTTCTCACCGCGACCAATATTCAAAAAGCCTATGGATACGATTTAAGCTTAGTTTCTGCGTAAAAAGACTGGCGGTTAAAACCGCGTCTATACAAACACTCACGCGCCTCCGCGGGTTGAAGACAGTAATATTCGTAGGGTGCGTCGCCTGGAAAATTTCTAACTAAATATATACAATCTCATAGCGACGCACCTTGCAAAATAATTTAGTAAACCCAAAGTATTCGTAGGGTGCGTCGCCTGGAAAATCCCTAACTAAATACATACAATCTCATAGCGACGCACCTTGCAAAATAATTTAGTATTCGTAGAGTGCGTCGCCTGGAAAATCCCTAACTAAATACATACAATCTCATAGCAACGCACCTTACAAGATAATTTAGTAAACCAACCCAAAACTTTTTTGTAGCAAAAATTGTATCAGGTGCGTCGCTACGAGATTGTCGATTTCCCTTGATGGATTTTCAGTGGCGACACACCCTACAGCTACCTCTTCCTTCTTCCTTCTTCCTTCTTCCTTCTTCCTTCTTCCTTCCTCTATAAATGTTAAACATACTAATCGAACCGCTCAAATTCGAGTTCATGCGAAATGCGATCGCCGTCGGAATTCTGCTAGGAATTGTCTGCGCCGTAGTCGGTTCATACCTAATTGTACAGCAAATGGGAATGATGGTAGACATGATTGCCCATTCAGTATTAGCTGGACTGCCGATTGCTTTTTATTTCGGCTACAATATTTCCATCGGTGCATTTATCTCAGGAATCATCAGCGCGATAATTATGGCCTGGATTCAAGCCCAATCGCGGCTTAAAATAGATGCAGTTATGGCATTAATTTTGTCAACTTTTTTAGCAATTAGCGTCACCCTAATTAGCCTGTTGCGGACAACAAAACTAGACTTAGACGGTTTTCTATTCGGGAATATCTTGTCAGTTGCACCGTCAGATGTGCAGCAGACTTTGGTCATAACTGTGATTATTTTGGTGGCGGTTAAAATCTTTTACAAAGAACTGCTATTCTATACCTTCGACCCGCTGGGCGCGCAAGCATCCGGTTTACCTGTAAACTTGATTTATTTGGGACTAATTTCGGCGATTACACTGACAGTCGTTGCGAGTTTGCAAACTGTGGGCGCACTGTTAGTAATTTCGCTGTTAATCGGGCCGGGAATAACGGCGTATTTGATGGTAAAAGAGTTACATTTAATGATGGGATTGGGTGCGATAATCGGGATTGCTGCTAGTGTGACGGGGATGTATCTTAGTTATTATTTTAATATGCCCTCTGGTGCGGCAATTGTCTTAGTTGTATTTGGCTTATTTTTAGTAGCTTTGCTGTTCAGTCCCAGTCAAGGAATTTTGACTAGAAAGAGAGGAGAATAGTCCTATTCAGTGTAAACATTCTGATAAATCTCGCTTCTAGCTGAGTCTCGATCCCCCTAAATCCCCCTTAAGAAGGGGGACTTTGATCCTATCCGGTTCTCTCCTTTTGAAGGAGAAGTTTGAGCCTTTCCGGTTCCCCCCTTTTTAAGGGGGGCTAGGGGGGATCTGGGCCTAGTCGTCAAACAAGAAACTTATTACTACGCTTGATAGTAAGTTGACACCAATGTTTTTCAACCCGCCCTGCAAATATGCGTTTTTTACCAGAAAGAAGCTGTCAACTCTTCGACTCCCCTCGACTTCGCTCGGGGCAAGTCGCGAGCGCGCAAGCTGTCAACCCCTCGACTCCGCGGGCGGGCTCTTCTGTCAACTCTTCGACTCCCCTCGACTTCGCTCGGGGCAAGTCGCGAGCGCGCAAGCTGTCAACCCCTCGACTCCGCGGGCGGGCTCTTCTGTCAACTCTTCGACTCCCCTCGACTTCGCTCGGGGCAAGTCGCGAGCGCGCAAGCTGTCAACCCCTCGACTCCGCGGGCGGGCTCTTCTGTCAACTCTTCGACTCCCCTCGACTTCGCTCGGGGCAAGTCGCGAGCGCGCAAGCTGTCAACCCCTCGACTCCGCGGGCGGGCTCTTCTGTCAACTGTCAACTGAAGCTTACTTAGCTTGACAAAAGCTTTCGTAAACACCATCAAGCAGTAAATTGAGAGCAAAAGTTGCTTTTTCGGCAGCTAACAGCGCTTCCTGTTGCGCTTCTTCAGTTTGACAAAGCTGTAACAAAGCTTCGCGGGTGGCTTCCGAGTGGAACTCGTCGGCTTTTTCGTGAACTTGAAAGAAGGACAAAGCAGCTTGTGAATCGATGCCGTAAAATTCCTTTAAACCAGCGATTTTGGTTGTGGAAACTTCGGGGATTTGTGCTTCGTAAGCGTAGAGGGCGGCTAAACCTTTGGCGGGAGATTCGCTGCGCGCTAAGTCTTTGAGAATGCGGACGGATTCGGTGGTTTTTTCTAAGTGTTCGCGATCGAGAACTGCATTTCTGTCTAAACCCAAACCTTCGGCAAAGCGCAGCCACAGTTCGGGGTGATTTGCGGCACCTCGCTCTTCTTCTATGAGGTTTTCGAGGAGCATTTGACGAATTTTGATGTCGTCACAGGCGGCGTGGGTAGCGCTGACGTAGGTGGGGAAGTTGTGAACTTGCAGGTAGTATTCTTGTGCGTACTCTTGCAGCATTGCGAGGTCGAGTTTACCTTCGTTCCACATTTGGTAGAACGGGTGTTTCAGCAGGTGGTTTTGGTCGAGAATGCTGTTGAGTTGTTCGAGAAATTGCTGTTCGGTCATGATTGTCGATCGCCCTTAAGGATAATGCAGCCACTAAGATGTTATAGTATTTTGGGATTTTGTAAAGAGCAAGTTCAGTCCTGAACGCACTACGATCAAAGAAACCGGGTTTTTACTAGATTTCTGGTCTGGAACCTGTGTATTTTCGCGAAAAACCCGGTTTCTGGACACCAGTGGATAAGTCGCTTACCCGCACTCAACCCCGCCCAAATCCCTTGCCACGCATAGATTTCGACCAAACCAGCAATTCGCCACCATTCCCCCCAGCCGCGAGAAACTCACCATCGGGATGCCATGCGAGACAGGAAAAACCGCCCTCTGCACCTTCGAGAATTTGCTGCAATTGTTCTGCTTTGTACCACAAACAAACTTGACCGTCGGCGGCGGCGGAAGCTAACAAAAATGTGTTAGGTTGAAATGCGATCGCACTTACGACATTTTCATGTACTTCTAAAGCCCAACCTTCCCAACCGACTCTTTCATCAGCATCTCTTGCCCAAACAGAAACGCCTTGAGAACTCGAAGCCGCCAACAAAGGTGCACCCAAAGAATTAGTTTGATTCGACCAAGCCAACTCTCGAACTTTCCCCGGAAAACCCTGCATTACCCACGGTTCCAAATTGCCCCATTCACTAACAATTAGGGTATTATCCATATTACCACAAGCTAAATATTCCCCTAACGGCGACCAAGCTATTGCACCTGTTGCGGACGGTACCGATAAAATTTCCGGGTCTTCATCCCAGTCTTCGCCACTCCAAACTTTAACACCTTGATAGCCGCTAACTGCCAGATATTGAACAATAGGATGCCACGCTAAATCTAGGATAGATGACGAGTCAAAATTTAGCGTTACTTCCACAACATGATCATCAGCATTCCAGACTTGAACGCAGCGGCCCATACTGAAAGCCAACTGATTGCAGTGGGGACTCCAAGCTAACTTATCAACCCAGACATGGTGATTGTCCAAATTAGTGATTAACTTTCTAGAATCAACCCGCCAAATTTGCACTGTTCCATCTTGTCCGCCCGCAGCTAACAATTGACTATCAAACGAAAAAGATAAGCAATCTACCGATTTGCCCGTTGCAATTTGCAGCGGTTGCAAAGACAATTCTTTGGTTTTCCCAACTTTTGCCAGCATCACTTCGCCCGCAGCCGAACAAACTGCTAAAGTTTTGCCATCCGGCGACCACGTAACAGCAGTTATGTAGTCAGACAGCATTACTTTAGCGTACAATTCTAGAGTTTGTTCGCTTTTATTTGTCTTTTTGTTACCCATATTTATTGAATCTGAGATGTTGCACTCTTCTTAAGAACTGGCAAGATGCCCGTTCCACAAGAGATGAATTTTATTCTTGTGGAACAGGCATCTTACCTGTTCCTAAAAGGCTCATTAAAAATGCTTCAATGTGCCAGTTAAACTAGACACTTACGGAAATCCTCTCGCAATTGAGTTTCGTTTCTTAAGAACTGGCAAGATGCCCGTTCCACAAGAGATGAATTTTATTCTTGTGGAACAGGCATCTTACCTGTTCCTAAAAGGCTCATTAAAAATGCTTCAATGTGCCAGTTAAACTAGACACTTACGGAAATCCTCTCGCAATTGAGTTTCGTTTCTTAAGAACTGGCAAGATGCCCGTTCCACAAGAGATGAATTTTATTCTTGTGGAACAGGCATCTTACCTGTTCCTAAAAGGCTCATTAAAAATGCTTCAATGTGCCAGTTAAACTAGACACTTACGAAAATCCTCTCGCAATTGAGTTTCGTTTAAGTTGCGACCGATAAATACGAGTTCGTTTTTCGGAGTTTCGGTGGCTTTCCAGGCTCTATCGGGTCGGCCATCGAACAACATATGTACTCCTTGAAAAACAAATCGTTCGTTTTTTCCAGCTATGTTTAAAATCCCTTTTGTCCGAAAGATATCTGTGCCTTGAGTTCGCAACAATTCGCCAATCCAATCGCTAAATTTGTCGCCATCAATAGCACCAAATTCTACTATTGCCATTGATTTTACTGTTGCGTCATGTTCGTGAACGTGTACGCCCAAAAAGTCGGGTTCGATTTCTAATGCCCGGTTCAAATCAAATGCTTTGACACCTAACAACGCATCAATGTCTAGTTCTGCATTGTGAGTGCGGTGGATTTTCGCCATTGCATTCATGGCGCGAATTCGCCTTTCTAATTCTGCCAATTCTTCCGCTGTGACCAAATCTGTTTTGTTGAGCAAAACTACGTCAGCAAAGGCAATTTGTTCTTGAACTTCCTCTGCATCCCAATGTTGCGAGATATGTTTGGCATCGACTACGGTGACAACTGCATCTAACAGCATTTTGTCGCGCATATCTTCGTCTACAAAGAATGTCTGAATTACTGGTGCGGGGTCGGCTAAACCTGTGGTTTCGATGACTATGTGGTCAAACTTTTCGCGCCGCTTCATCAAGTTGCCGATAATCCGAATTAAGTCGCCTCGGACTGTACAGCAAATGCAGCCGTTGTTCATCTCAAAAATTTCTTCGTCGGCGTCAATGATCAGTTGGTTGTCGATGCCTACTTCGCCGAATTCGTTGACGATGACTGCAACTTTTTTGCCGTGTTCCTGTGTCAAGATATGGTTGAGTAGCGTAGTTTTGCCTGCACCCAGATAGCCTGTGAGAACGGTCACGGGAACTGATTCGATTGCTCCAGCAGTAACCATATTTTACCTCTAGTTTTGTAGAATGATAACCATTGTCGCTATTTTACACGATCTGGATGCTAAATGGTGAAAGCTAGCGAGCCGAGCGCTGGTAGGTTTGTATTGAGGACTTTAGTCCGCATCCATAGAAGAAGGACTAAAGTCCTGACTACGAACCTTGACAGATTCTAGGTTTGTAGTGAGGACTTTAGTCCGCATCCATAGAAGAAGGACTAAAGTCCTGACTACGAACCTTGACAGATTCTAGGTTTGTAGTGAGGACTTTAGTCCGCAT